>CP043986.1 GCA_015134415.1 Candidatus Stammera capleta
AATAATATATATAAATTTAAAAATTTAAATATTATAAATAATGCTATTTTCTTTTGAAAAAAAAATAAAAGTTTTTGAAAAAGTAATATATCTTTATCAAAACAATTTTATGAAAATATAAAAAATAATTCTTTACCAATAGATTTAAGAATTATTAAAAATATTAGATCACCATTAGCTTTAGATATATATATATGACTAACATGAAAAATAAAAATAATAAAAAAAAAAACGATAATAGTAACTTGAAAAAAATTAAAACTTAAATTTGGTTTTAATTATAAAAACTCCAATAAAGGTTTATATAATTTTAAAATAGAATTTATAAAAAAATTAAAATATATATTTTTATATTATCCAAAAATTAATATTGGTATTTTAAAAATAGGTTTAAAAATTAAAAACATTCATCCTTATTTATTATATATAAAAAAAAAATAAAATATTTTTAAAATGCTAAATAAAATAAATAAATATTTTAATAATAAAAAAACAAACCAACCCCCCCCCTAAGAAAATAAATATTTTATAACATAAATATATTTAATTATATATATATATTATATAATACTAAAACAAACCAACCCCCCTAAGAAAATAAATATTTTATAACATAAATATATTTAATTATATATATATATTATATAATACTAAAACAAACCAACCCCCCTAAGAAAATAAATATTTTATAACATAAATATATTATCACATATTTAAAAAAAAATAAATATTTTTATAAAACTTATAATATTTACTTACTAAATAATTAACATAATATTTTATAAAAAATAAAAATTATATTTATTATTAATAATTTTTATGATACAATTACTTTAAAATTTAGAATATATAAAAAATTATATTTTTATATTAAGAAAATACTTACTTTATTAAACAAACTATATAGGATATGTATGAAGAAAAGTATATATTTAATTTTAATAAGTATTTTATTTATTAATACAGCTATAGCTTCTGGAGATACACGTAATATTAAAGAACCTGTAAATCCTTCAAGTTGTATTGTTTTAAAAGCTAATAATAAAAATAATACTAGTTTAATTCAAAAATCAATAGATACTTGCGCTAAACAAAATAAAGTAGTTGAATTAAAATCTGATAATGAAAATTTTCATTTTTATTCAGGACCAATTAATATACCCTCAAATGGAGGATTATTAATAAATAAAGGAACTATATTATCAGCCATACCTGATCCTAAATTATATGATAATGGAAATAATAAATGTGGTAAATTAGATAATATAGGTAAATCATGTAAACCTTTTATTACAGTAAATAATTCTGAAAATAGTGGTATATATGGTGAAGGAATTATTGATGGTCAAGGTAATTCAGCAATGAAAGGTAGTACAAAAACATGGTGAAATTTAGCTAGTGAAGCTCAAAAAAAAAATCAATCACAAAATGTACCTAGACTTATTGTAATAAAAAATTCAAAAAATTTTACTCTATATAAAATATCTTTAAAAAATTCTCCTAATTTTCATGTTTCTACAAATAACGTTAATGGTCTTACAGCATGAAGTGTAAATATTAATACTCCTGCTGATGCTCGTAATACTGATGGTATTGATCCAGGATCATCAACTAATGTTACTATAGCTCATTCATATATAAGTACTGGAGATGATAATGTAGCTATAAAAGCATCAAATGGACCTACATCACATGTATCAATAATAAATAACAATTTTGGTAAAGGACATGGAATGTCTATAGGTAGTGAAACATTAGGAAAAGTAAATAATATTTTAGTAGATGGTTTATCAATGAACGGAACAACTAGTGGTTTACGTATTAAAAGTGATAAATCTAAAGGTGGTTTAGTAAATTCTATTACATATAAAAATATATGTATAAAAGATGTTAAAAATCCTATATATTTAGATATGTTTTATAATAAAAATGCTAAAGGAAATAAAATACCTCAATTCAAAGATATACATTTTGAATCAGTAAAAGTATTAACACCTGGTAATTTTATTTTTAATGGTATAAAAGGAAATAATATTGAAGTTACATTTGAAAATGTAAGTATTAAAAAGGGTTCTATAATAAAAATGGATAATACTTCTTCTAAAGGTACTTTAGAAGAAAATGCTACTGGAAATATTTGTCCTACAAGAAAATAAAATAAAATATATAAAAAATAAATTCTTTAAAGAAAAAGATTAAATAAAGTAAGATAAAAATTACCCCCTAAACCCTATATTTAAAATAGGGTTTTAGGGTAATTTTTTTATAGAAGTTTGTCTTATCCCATTTTTTCTATAAATAATAGAAGATATATTAAAAAAATTTATTTTAATATTTTTTTTATTACTTTTATTTTTATTATTCTTTTTTGATGGAGTTATTCATCAACTTATTTTTTTAATAAAACAAAAATTTAATATATATTCTAAATCATCTATATTAGAAATTTCACTTAAAATTATAAAAATATTTTTATTTAAAAAACAATTTATAAATTGTATTACTTTATTTTTAATTCTAAATATTTTTTTATATAAAGAAATTAATAAAAATATTTTATTTTTAAAAAAAATTTTAAATAATTTAATTATCTTTAATAAAATTATATTATTTAAATATTTAAAATTATTAGAATAATTAATAAAAATAAAATTATATATTTTTTTATATCTACATAAATATATTAATTTTTTATAAAAATTATACCACTCATATATATTATTACATTGATAATTAATATCTATAAATATACTTTTTATTTTTTTTATATTATTAATAAAAAAAATAATATACTTAATATATCTAATATATTTAAATATTTTTATTTTTTTAAAACTATAAAATTTAAAACTTATAGTTAAATTAATATAATTTTTATAACATAATCTAATTAATTTAATAAATAATTTATTTTTTACTTTTTCTTTATATCTTAATAATATTTTTATATTATTTACATATTTTATATAAATTTTTATTTTTTCATTAATATTTTTTTTCTTATATATATTATATAAATTTATACCTCTTATAACAGGTATTATATTATCTATATATTTTTTTGTTTTTTTTTTATTCATAATTTATTATAATATATTAATTAACTCAAATATTTAAAATAAATTTAATAAAACGATGAATATAAAATTTCACAAATGTTGATTAAATAATATAACTAAAATTATAAATAAGAAAAAAAAATATTTAAATATATTTAAAAATATTTATATAAATAAAAAATTTAAAATTATAAAAAATGAAATACTTTTCTTTATAAAAAGAAAAATTAAATTTGTAAATAGTATTAAAAATGCTACATTAATATTTTTAGTAAATAAAAATTTAAAAAATGAAGAATATTTAATTAAAAATATAAACAAAAAAATATTTATTTTTTCTAAAAATAAAAATGGATTTTTATATTCTTTATATCATATATTTAAAATAATACAATTAAAAAAAATAAATAAAAAAAATATATATATATATGAAAAACCGAATATAAAATTAAGAATTATACAACATTTAGATAATTTAGATGGATCAATAGAAAAAGGATATTCTGGAAATTCAATTTTTTTTTTAAAAAATAATATTAATTTTAATTTTTCTAGAATAGAATATTATTGTAAATTATTATGTAGTATAAAAATAAATGCAATATGTATAAATAATATAAATGTTAATAAATTATCTACATTTTTAATAACAAAAAATTGATTAATTCAACTTTATGAAATTTATAAAATTTTATATAAATATAATATAAAAATGTTTATATCAGTTAACTATAAAAGTCCAATAATATTAAGTAAACTAAACACATTTGATCCATTAAACAATAAAGTTATATATTGATGGGAAAAAAAAATAGAAGAAATATATTCATATATTCCTCATCTTGGAGGATTTCTTATAGAAACTGATTCTAAATATAATAAAGGACCATTATTTTATAAAAGAAATCATATAGAAGGATGTAAAAATATAGCAAAAAATTTAAATTATTTTAATGGACTTCTAATATGGAAATGTAATATATATAAAAAACAAAAATGAAAAAATAAAAATAATGATAAAATATTAAATAATTATAACTATTTTAATAAATTTAATAATATGTTTCCAAAAAATGTTATATTACAAATTAATAATCCTATAGGAAATCAAGTTAGAGAACCTGTTTCTCCATTATTAGGTTCTATGAATAAAACTTCTCAAATATTAGAATTACAAATTAATCAAGAATTTACAGGACAACAAATAGATTTATGTTGATTACCCTTACAATGAAAAAATATTTTTAATTTTAATACTCATTATTATAAAAATAAAAAATGTACTATAAAAAAATTAATTTCTGGTAAATTACATAAAAATAAATACTATGGAGTGTCAGTTATATCTAATATAGGAGATAATTATAATTGAACTGGAAATTATTTATCTCAATCAAATATATTTTGTTATGGAAATATATTATGAAATTTAAATATAAATTTAAATAACTTATTAAAAGATTGAATTAAGATATCAATAAGTAGTAATAATAAAATTATAAAAATCATTAAAAAAATAATGTTTAATAGTTGAAAAACTTATGAAAAATATACCTCTCCTTTAGGAATAGGGGGTATGGTTAATCCAATTTCTAATTATGAACCTAATATAGATGGATATGAATATATTAATTCTGGTATATATCATAATTCCAATAGGTATAGTATAGGTTATGATAGAACTTTAAATGGATCAAAATTTGTAAAACAATATTCTAATAAAAACTTTAAAAAATTTAATGATCCAAATAAATGTCCAGAAAAACTACTATTATTTTTTCATAACTTACCATATACATTTATACTTAAAAAATATAAATTTTCTATAATACAATATATATATGATACTCACTTTGAGGGAGTAAATGATATTTATAAATGAATAAAATTATGGAATAAAACAAAATTTTATATAAAAAAAAATATATTTAAAAATGTTAAAAAAAGATTAAAAAAACAATATATTCATTCATGTGAATGAAAAGATAAAATAAATACTTATTTTTATAGAAAATCTGGAATAAAAGATAAATTTAAAAGAAAAATATATAAATAAAACTTAACTATATAATTTTAATTTAATATTTAAAATAAAATAATTTTTTAAAAAATTATTTTATATTATTAAATTTATAATATATATTTTATATACATATATTTTTTATAAAATAAAAATAAAAATTATGATAAAAAAAAATAATAAAAGAAAAAATAATAAAAATGAATTTACTGGATATATAAATAATTTTCTAATTAGTATATCATTACCTCATTCTAATAGATCAAAATATTTTTTTAAAAAAAATACTAAATATAGTTCCTTAAAAATTATTTCTGACCCAGATTATGGACTTCCTTATGGGAGAATTCCCTCGTGTAATAATTATATGATTATGTACAGAAGCTAAACTAAAAAAATCCCCAATAATTTATTTAGGTAAATCTAAAAATGAATTTCTTAAAAAACTAGGACTTACACCTAGTGGTGGTAAAAATAGTTCAATAAATAGAATTAAAAATCAAATCACTAGATTACTTAATTCTACAATATCAATTATTTATAAAAATAATAATATATATAAATTTAAAAATTTAAATATTATAAATAATGCTATTTTCTTTTGAAAAAAAAATAAAAGTTTTTGAAAAAGTAATATATCTTTATCAAAACAATTTTATGAAAATATAAAAAATAATTCTTTACCAATA